>NZ_JAWQRR010000005.1:0-4905 GCF_033446045.1 Plantactinospora sp. KLBMP9567
TCCGGAGACGACGAAAGGGCCAGCCCCGGGTGGGGCTGGCCCTTTCGCGTGTCGGTGCTTGTCGGTGGTGCTTACCCGTTGCCGTGTCAGGCGGAGTAGCCGCGTTCGGCGGCCCAGTTGGCGAGGGTGATGGTGCTCATCCAGTACTCGCTCTGGTTCGGGTTGGCCGGGTCGGCGATCTTGACCTTGCGGCCGTGGTCGTCGTAGCCGACGACGGTCAGGTAGTGCCCACCCTCGTAGGAGTGCGGGGTGCCGTCGACGTCGGTGGCGGTGCCCTTGATGTTCATCACGACCGGACGCTTGGCGTCGATGGCGTTGACGATGTCGACCTGGAGCCGGTCCATCTCGGCCGGCTTGGCCGTGGTGTCCGGGATCGCGACGGTCTTGTAGTCGCTACCGCCGGCCTTGTTCAGCACCCGGGTGGTGTCCTCGGCCGAGTTCGTACCGGCCTCGGTCGTGCCCAGCTGGCCGGCCACGTCGTCCTGGCTGGGGGTGTGCCCCTGCGCGGACAGCGCGATCCTGGTGGCGGCGGGTGCGCAGTAGTAGAAGTTCTCCTGCGCCTTGTACTGGTAGTCCAGGACCTTCGACGGTGCCCGCTTGTCGAGGTCGCGGATGTCGGCGGTCACCGACGCGGCGGTCGGCGAGCCCGGGGTCGGGGTGTTGTCCATCGCGATCGCGGGGCCGGCGAACGCGCCGCCGACGACGGCGAGCCCGGCGATACCCAGCGCGGTCTTACGGATCGGGGTTTCGGTGATGGCCGGTAGCCATCGGCTGACGAAAGTCATGATGGTCGCCTTCCATTCCGGGGGTACGACAACGCCGTGGAGGATCTGGCGTGTCGAAAGGAAAGAAACCCGAAAACCAGGTTCCCGGGGGATCGGCACTCGCCCGGCGGATTGCTGCTGCTCGGGTGTGCCCGGGGGATGTAACCGTGGCCGGCGGCCCGTCATTCCCACGGCCGGGGTCGGTCACCGGCCCGCCCACCCACGCACCCGGCCGGTCAGGCCGGGCCCGCTGCTGCGGACGTACGCCAGGTATAACCGTGGCCGGCGGCCCGGTGTTCCGCGATCCGCCCCCACCACCCACCCGATCATGACCAAAAACCGGACACCCGGTCATGGACGGGACGACGGGTCCGGATGTCGCGTCCCCGGAGACCTGCGCGGGCGGCGACCGTCGTCCCGGATCCACCCGACTGCGGCGGCGGTGTCGAATGTCCGCCGTCCCGGCCGGTGCGCACGGCGTCCCGGCCTGCCAGACTTCGTGGTGCGCTCCGCCCGTCCCCGGTCCGGCGCCGTGCTCCGGCCTCCCGCCCGCCGCGCCATCGGTGCCGTTCCGCATGCGGGTGAGCCTCGCCGGCGAAGGGGACGGCCGTGACATGCTACGGCGGATCGGGATCGAGATCTTGAGGAGGCAGCGTGAGCCAGGAAGTACGCGGGGTCATTGCCAGGGCCAAGGGTGCGCCGGTCGAGGTGACCACCGTCGTCGTACCGGATCCCGGGCCGGGTGAGGCCGTGGTGCGGGTGCAGGCGTGCGGCGTCTGCCACACCGACCTGCACTACCGCGAGGGCGGCATCAACGACGACTTCCCGTTCCTGCTCGGACACGAGGCCGCCGGGATCGTGGAGCAGGTCGGCGCCGGGGTGACCGACGTCGAACCGGGCGACTTCGTGGTGCTCAACTGGCGGGCCGTCTGCGGTAGCTGTCGGGCCTGTCGGCGCGGCAAGCCGTGGTACTGCTTCGCCACCCACAACGCCAAGCAGAAGATGACCCTGACCGACGGCACCGAACTCTCCCCGGCGCTCGGCATCGGCGCGTTCGTGGAGAAGACCCTGGTACACGCCGGGCAGTGCACCAAGGTCGACCCGGCGGCCCGGCCGGCCGCCGTCGGGCTGCTCGGCTGCGGCGTGATGGCCGGACTCGGCGCAGCGGTGAACACCGGCGGCGTCACCCGGGGCGACTCGGTCGCGGTCATCGGCTGTGGTGGCGTCGGCGACGGCGCGGTGGCCGGCGCGGCGCTGGCCGGCGCGACCACGATCATCGCGGTCGACACCGACCCGCGGAAGCTGGAATGGGCCAGGGGATTCGGTGCGACGCACACCGTCAACGCCCGGGAAACGGACCCGGTGGAGGCGATCCGGGAACTGACCGGCGGGCACGGCGCGGACGTGGTGATCGAGGCGGTCGGCCGGCCGGAGACCTGGAAGCAGGCGTTCTACGCCCGTGACCTGGCCGGCACCGTCGTACTGGTCGGGGTACCCACTCCGGAGATGAAGGTGCCCGACCTGCCGCTGCTCGACGTCTTCGGCCGGGGCGGCGCGCTCAAGTCGAGCTGGTACGGCGACTGCCTGCCGGACCGGGACTTCCCGATGCTGACCTCGCTCTACCTCCAGGGCCGGCTGGACCTGGACGCCTTCGTCAGCGAGGAGATCGCCCTCGACCAGGTGGAGGACGCGTTCGGCAAGATGCACCACGGCGACGTGCTGCGGTCGGTGGTGATCTTCTGATGAGGGCCCGGATCGACCACACGGTCACCTCGGGCACCTTCTCGCTCGACGGCCAGACGTTTGATGTGGACAACAACGTCTGGGTGGTCGGCGACGACGCCGAGTGCGTGGTGATCGACGCGCCGCACGACGTCGACGCGATCGTGGCTGCGGTCGGCGGTCGGCGGGTACTGGCCATCCTGGCCACGCACGCGCACGACGACCACGTACGGGTCGCGCCGGCGCTGGCCGAGGCGACCGGCGCCCAGGTGCTGCTGCACCCGGCGGACCGGGTGCTCTGGGACATGGTGCACCCGGACGTGCCGCCGGGTGCGGAGTTGACGGACGGGCAGTCGATCGAGGTGGCCGGTACCACGCTGCACGTCCTGCACACTCCCGGGCACAGCCCGGGAGCCTGCTCGTTCTCGGCACCCGGCCTCGGGGCGGTCTTCACCGGTGACACGCTGTTCCAGGGCGGGCCGGGGGCGACCGGACGCTCGTTCAGCGACTTCGGCACCATCGTCGAGTCGATCAAGAATCGGCTGTTGAGCCTGCCCCCGGAGACGGTGGTGCACACCGGGCACGGCGCGAGTACCACCATCGGCGAGGAGGCACCGTACCTCGCCGAGTGGCTGGCCCGGGGCCACTGACCCGGCCGGCCGGCATCGCCCCCGGCCGGCATCGCCACCCCGGCCGGGGCGCCCACCCCGGCCGGGGCGCAGGGCCGCAGGGTCGCAGGGTCGCGAGGCCGCCGGGCCGGGTGCCGGGCCACCGCCGGTTGGTGGCCCGGCCGACCACGACATGTCCGACACGCACACTGTCGAGCTGCCCCGCCTGCGCACCCACCGACCACGCACCTGCACATCGGGAGGTGCGGTCCCGGGCACCCTCTTCGAACTTCCATCGCCGTCGGGAAGGCCGAGGCTCGCCGGGAAGGCCGAGGCTCGGCGACCCGGACGATTGACCCGGCGCCGGGCGAATCGCTCCGGTGCCGGGCCGGCATCACATGAAGTACCGCAGCCAGACGTAGATCCAGGCGAGCACGGTACTCATGATCGTGACGATGATGCCGTAGCGGGTGAACTGCCAGAACGAGATCCGGTGACCGGTACGGGCGGCGATGCCGATCGCCACCACGTTGGCGCTGGCGGCGACCGCGGTGCCGTTGCCGCCGAAATCCGCGCCGAAGGCGAACGCCCACCAGAGCGCCTGCCCGGTCTGCGGATCCGGAGCCTCGGCGACCAGCCCGTCCACCACCGGCGCCATGGTGGCGGTGTAGGGGATGTTGTCGAAGAACGCGCCCAGCAGCGCCGAGCCGAAGAGCAGCGCGGTCGCGGCGGTGAAGAAATCACCGTCCACCTGGTCGATCACCCACTCGCCGAACGTGGTGATCACACCGGTGTGCACCAGGCCGGCGACCATCACGAACAGGCCGATGAAGAAGACCAGGGTGGGCCACTCGACCTCGGCGAGCACGTCGGAGACGTCCAGCCTGGACACCACCAGCATGACCCCGGAGCCGACCATCGCCACCACCGACGGGTCGACGTGCAGCACCGAGTGCAGCCCGAAGGCGACCACCACCAGGGCGAGTACGACCAGGCAGCGGACCAGCAGCCGTACGTCGGTGATCGCCCGCCGCTCCTGCAACGCCAGTACCGCCTCGACGTGCTCCGGGTTGTACTTGAACGACTTGCGGAACAGCACCCGGGTGAAGAGTACGAAGACCGCGAAGATCACCACGACGGCCGGGGCCATGTGCACCAGGAAGTCCGTGAAGGTCAGTCCGGCCCGGCTGGCGATGATGATGTTGGGTGGGTCGCCGATCAGGGTCGCGGCGCCGCCGATGTTGGAGGCCAGGATCTCGGCGATCAGGTACGGCTGGGCCGGGATGTGCAGCCGGTTGCAGACCACCACCGTGACCGGGGCGACCAGCATGATCGTCGTGACGTTGTCCAGGAACGGCGAGGCGATGGCGGTGATCAGCATCAGCATCACCATCAGCCGGTACGGCCGGCCGGACGATCTCTTGGCGGCCCAGATCGCCAGGTAGTCGAAGAGACCGGTCTGTTTCAGCACCCCGACGATGATCATCATCCCGAGCAGCAGGAAGATGACTTTCCAGTCGATCCCCTCGTGCTCGGAGAAGTAGACCTCCGCCCCCGGCGCGAAGCCGAACACCAGCATCGCGGCGGCGGCGATCAGCACCACCTTGACCTTGTCCACCTTCTCGGTGGCGATGAAGAAGAACGCCACCACGAAGATGACGAGCGCGGCGACGGCGCTCATCGGGCGTACTCCGGTCCGGGCGTGCGACCCGGCGGAGCGCTGCCGGAGTGGCCGGCCGCCGCGAACTCGGCGAGCACCCGGTCCAGGGTGATCGCCCCGACCAGTACCCCGGCGCCGTCGACCACCGCCA